>NZ_VOYR01000030.1:0-3445 GCF_013420185.1 Acinetobacter sp. YH01025
TGTTCCATTTTAGAGATTTGTTTAAGATAAGATATAACTCATTGAGATGTGTCATAGTATTCGTCGTTAGAAAACAATTATTGTGACATTATTTCAATGAGTTATCTATTTTTGTCGTGTACAGAGATTATTATAGAAGCCCCCATGAATAAATCGCTCATCATTTTCGGCATCGTCAACATAACCTCGGACAGTTTCTCCGATGGAGGCCGGTATCTGGCGCCAGACGCAGCCATTGCGCAGGCGCGTAAGCTGATGGCCGAGGGGGCAGATGTGATCGACCTCGGTCCGGCATCCAGCAATCCCGACGCCGCGCCTGTTTCGTCCGACACAGAAATCGCGCGTATCGCGCCGGTGCTGGACGCGCTCAAGGCAGATGGCATTCCCGTCTCGCTCGACAGTTATCAACCCGCGACGCAAGCCTATGCCTTGTCGCGTGGTGTGGCCTATCTCAATGATATTCGCGGTTTTCCAGACGCTGCGTTCTATCCGCAATTGGCGAAATCATCTGCCAAACTCGTCGTTATGCATTCGGTGCAAGACGGGCAGGCAGATCGGCGCGAGGCACCCGCTGGCGACATCATGGATCACATTGCGGCGTTCTTTGACGCGCGCATCGCGGCGCTGACGGGTGCCGGTATCAAACGCAACCGCCTTGTCCTTGATCCCGGCATGGGGTTTTTTCTGGGGGCTGCTCCCGAAACCTCGCTCTCGGTGCTGGCGCGGTTCGATGAATTGCGGCTGCGCTTCGATTTGCCGGTGCTTCTGTCTGTTTCGCGCAAATCCTTTCTGCGCGCGCTCACAGGCCGTGGTCCGGGGGATGTCGGGGCCGCGACACTCGCTGCAGAGCTTGCCGCCGCCGCAGGTGGAGCTGACTTCATCCGCACACACGAGCCGCGCCCCTTGCGCGACGGGCTGGCGGTATTGGCGGCGCTGAAAGAAACCGCAAGAATTCGTTAACTGCACATTCGGGATATTTCTCTATATTCGCGGTTCAGCAGGCATGTCCCCTTTGAGGGCGACCCGACGACAGGATAATCGACCTTATGGTGCGCAAATATTTCGGCACAGACGGTATTCGTGGCAAAGCCAACGAAGGCGCGATGACGGCGGAAACCGCCTTGCGCGTCGGCATGGCGGCTGGCCGTGTCTTTCGTCGCGGTGACCACCGCCATCGTGTCGTGATCGGCAAGGATACGCGCCTGTCGGGCTATATGCTTGAACCCGCGCTCACAGCCGGTTTCACCTCGATGGGCATGGACGTATTCCTTTTTGGCCCGCTGCCGACAACGTAATAGGAAGAATAAACGCCCTTTTCACCCAAGTCCAAATTAATTTGCCGATTCCATAATCAGGGTGTATTACAATTCCATAGAGTTTTTCAATCCAGGTGGTTTAGCTGATAACTTAACGATTGATCAGCTTCTTCGTGAAGATTACTCGCCATGGGCGCGCAATAAAAGGATATCTGCCACGTTCAAAGAAGCGCATTTTATTGAAAAATATGGGTCAGGCATCAAACGAATCCAAGAAGGCTTCGCATCCTATGGTCTGCGTCCCCCTGTCTTTGAAAATTTCCAGCACGGTTTTCGAGTTATTGTCTCATCAAAGCTACTTTTCGAATCTAATGAGGGAGTAAGTGAGGGAGTAAATCTACTATTTAATCAGATAAGAACTAATCCAGGAAAGCGTGCACCATTTTTAGTAAACGAGCTATTAGTTCCTGTCAAGATAGTAGAGCGGTGGCTCAAAATCTTAAGAGATGATCATAAAATCGAGTTTCGAGGAGCTCCTAAAAGTGGAGGATACTGGCTAAAATAGAAATCAATGATACTCTTAAGTGGCACCAATCGAACTCCTATTTTAGCATTTAAAAAAGTATCCTCACATCATTTTATTGAACAATACCTAAGGCTGCTCTGGCGGCATTGATATGATTATCGTCGTTGCACTCTACCGCAAAAGCGCCATATGCTAATGGAGCTGCAGCAGCCCTCTCTATAGATTGTTCGTAGAGCCTATCCCATATCGTTCCGCCTTGTTTAGCATACTCCGTTATCAAACTCTTCAGGCTATCCTCTCCAAAAACCGATACGTGACCAGAAAAGTCCAGTGCAGGATCACCCATATGCGCAGTAGACCAATCTATGATACCAGAGGTCTTACCTTCCTTCGAGGTTAAGACATGCCCTGCATAGAGATCGCCATGGATGAAACAAGTGAATTCAGGCCACAAAGGGTCATTGTCCAACCATCTACGGTATCTGTTTTCCAACGGCTCGCTGATACCTATCTCAGATTTCACCAAGTGGATACGGTCAGCTATTTCGGTCCTCAATTCACTTGGAGTCATTATTTTCAAGTTGCTCTTTCTCACATCGTCAGCTGTAATACGATGTAATTCGGCCAATGATTTTGCCAGAGACTCCACATAAGCTATGCTATCGCGATCTATGTTCCAAGAAACCTCATGTGTTATCGCATCGAATGTCAGAGCAGGCGCATCCTCCAGTAAAGGGTAGGCTATTAGGCGCTCCGATACAATTTTCCAATCAGGGACATTGATCGACAGGTTTCTTTTGGCTAAATCCAATATTCTACTTTCATTTTCGATTTGTTCAAGCATATCGCTTCTTCGAGGTATACGGAGTACCCAGTTCTCACCGTTTACTTCCTTTACAAAGGCAACTCTAAAGTCGATGCCCATCTCATTGACGCTCATCTCTTCCGAAATTCTCAGCCCATGCTCTAGGGCTAATGTTTGCATATCTTCGATTGTCATTTCTATACTGTTTTCTTTTATTAAATTGGTACCAGTTCCCCCGACAGGACATTCTGAATGTCATATACAGGTGTAACACTTTACCCATATTCTTTTCGTATGGATAACACTTCCCATCAGGGAACAAAAATCTGATACATGAATTAATTGTGAGACAGTAGACCTACTGTCGCATTGAAGCCATCTCGGCGACTATTTGATTAGGAAAACCAAGGCTTTGCCATCATAGCCTTATCATAGAAGTATAACATAGTTGTAAAGATAGAAAATTATTTTTTATTCATCCATGATGTTATTATTTTATAATAACATCATCTAAACATGTCCTGTCGCTCTTTTGTGCTGTGATATTTCATACCTATTAACTGCTTTCGTTTGAATTATACGACGTTCTACTCACAATAGGGCAAGGGTTACTCATTCCGTAGGATGCGGTTCACGTATAGGAAGAATAAACGCCCTTTTCACCCAAGTCCAACAGCTTTGGACCGCAGTTGACTCTTTCGACACCCCTGCGATGCAACCCAATCCGGCTGAGCGGCTCCTTTTCCGACAACCAGCACGGCGGATCCCTGCCGCGGCGCTGTGAACGCAGCATTTTGATTGGTATCGTTGGCCTTCAGGCTCGTCAGTCAAACAGACCCAGGAGCAGCTCAGCCGGTG
>NZ_VOYR01000031.1:0-3430 GCF_013420185.1 Acinetobacter sp. YH01025
TATTGGCATCCATGAAGGAATATCGAGAAGCCATAGCAGACGATAAGAAGCGATTAGAGCAGTTTTACAACCAAGTCGCTAGTGGAGTGCTAGACAAGGCTGAAAAATCGCTAGAAAACGCAAATAAAAAGCATACAGGTGCATTAAACAACAGTATTCAGGCATTAAACGAAGCTACAAACAGGCTCAACTTAAAACTTATCCTTATTTTTGCCAGCACGTTTGTGGCTGTGATGATGGTATTCATTTTGGCTATCTTCTTATACATACCAAGCAAAGACGAAATTGATGAACGTAGAGCAGATCTGGCTGTACTAAAAAAATATCCGCTACAAATTCGAGAAAGTGATGGTGAAACATTGGTGAGAATAATGAGGAAAAATTGCTACTCGTTTGAACCGAGTAGTGTCAAAGAAAAAACCTATGACTGGTGTCAGATCGACCCTAAAAAATACTAGTTGATCGGTACTTTGCTTGGTTTTTCTCATTACGAATCAAATTACAGCAAGCGCAAAGTTGCCCGACTTTGAAACATGGCTAAAGCCATATTTCAAAGCATCGAGCGATAGTCATCCAAAAATTTCGGAATGGCTATCCAACTGATGCAGTTCTAAAATATCGTCACCAACAAGCCTATAAATCAAGACTAAGTCAGGCTTCACATGACAATCACGACAATTTTTAAACTCTGCACCACCCTTCAAGGGATGATCTAAATATTTTTCAGGCAAAGGATTATTTGCGACTAAACAATCTAATACTTCTGCCCATTCAGCCGTAACCAGTTCTAAATAACGTCTTTTAATATCACGTTTAAAAGAACTGGTTACGATAATCTTACGTTTAGCCATGTGCTTCTTCCGACATAGCTTTAATCGCTTCTTCTACCGTTTCGTACTCGGTGTACTCGCCATTTTCAATCTCTTTTAAAGATTGAAGTAACTTAGCTGCTGCTTTAGGAGTTAAAGCAGTTTCTCGCGCATAGTCAAAAGATAAAGGGATCGCCTTAGTTTTAACGATTTGATTCAAGAACAGTTTGAATGCTTGGGGCATAGTCAAACCGTAGTCTTCTAAAATAGGCGTGACTTGTTCTTTTAACTCTGCTTCTAAGCGCATATTGAAATTGACTGCGGACATGATTTCCTCACTCAAAAAACATTAAAGTAAAGATAATATAAGGCATATTCTTTACTTTTTCATTACTTTTGATGTAATAAATGGTTTCTAACAAATGAATTTCGTATAACCACCATTATGTTAAATGTATAACTTTATAAAGTGTTAATTTTAAAGTCTTCCAATGTTTTGCCTTTTTCTTCTAATAAATTATGAACAAACTCAGGCTCTAATTTCAGCATCAGTTCAATAGCATCATGGATTTTCCAAAATTGTAATTCAGGATGATCTATTATTTGGATTAAATGGTTTTTAATTAAAGGAATATATTCATCGTATTTTTCATCATCAATTAACCAAAATAAGCGACTAATATCAAATGGTTCTGTATTAGATATTTCTATAATCTTTTGTATAGGATGAAATATTTTTATTCTAGCCTGTTCACCAAATCCTAGATCAGCTTGGAATGCCCAATAACGAACAAAAGCTCTAAGTACATGCTGAAGTGTATCATCATAACCATGTAAACGATGATCTATATAACCAACTAATTTATTTTCATTTAATAAATTTACTAATGCATCAAAACCAGAGGATTGTCCCCAATTAGTCAGAAGTTTTGCTGCCTCAAATACAATATTTTCATCAGAAGAATTTAATAAATTTATGACTTGTTCTATACGATCTTCAGGAATATCTTCTGGATCTAAATCTGTTGCATCACATGCGTAATCTGCATGAGTAGGAACGTCATGCAGTAATACAGAAATTTCTTTATTCATTAAGCCACTCATTAATAATTATCTTAAGATTTTCTAAAATTAACATAATACACCTTATACGAAATGCTGTATAATTATCCTTATAATTCAACGCTGTAGTTTCTAGTTGATAGCCCGAACATCCCTGTTCGGGCTTTTTTTATGATTTTTCACGTTCCACGCCTATTATTTAAGCAATGTTTCACAACTTTGATTAGCTCCAGTAAATAATTAAAACCTAGATAATAAGAACCGAGCGAGTGTCTACGAGCGATTGAGCATCATCAAAATTTCGCCCTCGCCTTTTCTCTGATTACAAGCTCCCTTTCGATTTTAAACGGTAGGTACAGAGCATCCCGAATGGGTGCGAACTTTGGAGCTTTTGCTTTTCAAAAAGTATGAGCGAAGCGAATACATTACAAATGCTTTTGCTTTTAGATTTCACAAACAGTATTAACCAATAACTGCCCCACGAAGCGAGGAACGAGCTTCAATAGAGTACGAGCTTTAGCGAGTACATAGGGCAGTTTTAAGCACTCCCCTCTTTTTAATAATTTTTAATTTTTTAATTTTTAGCCTCTGTAATCAATTGATAAATAATGATAAAAATAAGGATAAGTACACCTTTATCTTGCAATAAGTACACCTTTATCTTGCAATAAGTACACCTTTATCTTGCAATAAGTACACCTTTATCTTGCAAAGTGACACTTAATAAAATAGAGTGTACTTATATACTTAAAAAATATGTGTGCTTATGAAAAAAGAACTAGTCGTTAAAGATAATGCACTAATAAATGCCAGTTATAATTTAGACCTATCAGAACAACGTTTAATACTGTTAGCCATACTTGAAGCTAGGCAATCAAATACACCCAATGATAAAGATTTGACGATTCATGCTGAAAGCTATATCAACCATTTCAATGTTCATAGAAATACAGCCTATAAAGTTCTTAAAGATGCTTGCAAAAGCCTATTTGATCGTAGATTTAGCTATCAAAAACTGACTCAAAAGGGCAACATTGAGAATGTAATAAGTCGATGGGTACAACGAATATCTTATGTAGAGAATGAAGCTCTTGTTCGTATTAAGTTTTCTGATGATGTTGTACCGTTGATTACAAATTTAGAAAAACACTTCACTAGTTATGAACTAGAGCAAGTCAGCAGTTTAACTAGTGTTTACGCTATACGCTTGTATGAGTTGCTTATCGCATGGCGTAGTACAGGCAAAGTGACTATGGTAGAGCTAGAAGAGCTAAGATTAAAACTAGGCATAGAACCCAATGAATACAAGAGAATGGGGCAATTTAAAGAAAAAGTTTTACACCTTGCCATTGATCAAATTAATAAGTACACAGATATAAAAGCAGAGTATGAACAACACAAACGTGGTCGTTCAATTATTGGTTTTTCATTTAAGTTTAAGCAGAAACAACAACCGAAAAAATTAGATTCTAAGCGTGACCCAAACACACCTGACTTTTTTATCAAAATGACCGATGCACAACGCCATTTATTTGCAAAAAAAATGTCAGAAATGCCTG
>NZ_VOYR01000032.1:0-2691 GCF_013420185.1 Acinetobacter sp. YH01025
ATGAGGCATGTTCCGCGTCCTTGCAATACTGTGTTTACATACAGTCTATCGCTTAGCGGAAAGTTCTTTTACCCTCAGCCGAAATGCCTGCCGTTGCTAGACATTGCCAGCCAGTGCCCGTCACTCCGCGGTCTTCACTGCGTGATCGAGTTGATCGACACCCGCCGTGACACGCTCCATGAAGTGCCTGCCTGCGTCTGTTAGCCGAACGCCCCGCGCATGGCGCTCAAATAGCAGGACACCAAGGTTATCCTCCAGCGCTTTCACACGCGCGCTGACGCTCGACTGGCTGATACCAAGTGCCTTGGCCGCATGCCGAAAATTCAGATGCTCGGCGACGGCGATGAACTGAACAAGGGAAATGAGCGGTATCCTGCCAGACAGGATACCGACATTCACGAGGTTTCGATGGTTAGTGCGCCGCATCGGAGCGGGCCTGCTACCAGTCGTCGGTTAGACGACTGGCGACTTCTCGGTGGCAGCCCCACGGAGCCGAAGGAGCACCAGCCCCAACGAAACCAGTACCGCCATCGCCGTGGCGTAACAGATCACGGGCCACGCTGTGTCACCGTTTAAAAGTGCCACCGCCAATGTCCCGACAATGCTGACTATCAGGCTTTGAACGCAGAAGTAGAACGCGACCGCTGATCCCGCGATGTCGTCGAACTCTGCCAAAGCGCCGTTCGCGGTAACGGACACCGTGAAGACAATACCGACCGCGACAACCCACATCGGTAGGATGAAGGTGAGGAATGACGGCGAGCCGTAAAGTTCGCCGATCCCCAACAGGACCGCTCCGCAAACAAGCAACGCCATCCCACGCGCCACGCATCCTGCGATGCCCCATCTGGCGACAAAGGACTTCGCGAAACGGGTTGTCACGATCATTACAAGCGCGACAGTGGCGAAGGCAAAGCTGAATCCGATCTCGGAATATTCCGCTTGGCCTATGAGCACACGGGGAGCCGTCGAGAAGAAGACGAAGTAGGTGCCCATACCGGCGCTAAAGCCGACAGTGTAAACCCAAAAAGCCGGACTCGCGAAGATCGGCAAGACAGATCGGCGCGTCTTGACTTGATCCAGAGGGCGGGTTTCGTGCCACCTGAAACCCGCATTTAGGAGTGCGAGCATCGCCAGTATAGCCAAAGTAATGAATATCGCCTGCCATCCCAAGAACTCGCCGATCAATACTCCGGCGATAGGGCCGAGCGCAGGCACGAACGCCAGCATCGAACTGAAAAGGCCGTAGATGACGACACCCTCAGGACGGTTGGCATAAACGTCGCGAACCGTCGCGAACGTCGCCACCAGCATGGCCGACGCGCCCACTGCTTGAAGTAGACGGAAAGCGACAAAGGCCGGTGCAGTTGAAGACCAAGCTGCTCCCAGAGACGCAATGACGAAAGCCGTTGCGCCCGCAAGTAGAATTGGCCGTCGCCCGATTCTGTCTGAGAGCGGACCAAAAATCACCTGGCCCACGCCGAGCATCACCATATAGAGGCTCAACGTGAGTTGGATCATAGCGGGCGTCGTGTTCAGGATGCCGGGCATCGCTGGAACGACAGGGAGATAAATATCCATCGCCAGTGAAGCGAGGATGTCGAAAGGAGCCATCAGCAGCAGTGCTGCCGGCAGCGTATAGGCCCACGCGGGGCGTGTGGTGGTCATGACGAATCAACCCTCGATTAAGGAATACCGGGCGACGTCTGCTCGTCAGCAATCAGATGAGACTAGCCTTACAGAGCGCCGCAACAACAATACTGGTTGTTGCGGCTTACTTGTCTGCTGACTTGGAATTTCCCATCTGATTACTCCACGCTTACGAATATGAATTGCTACATTTTATCCGATTATCTTTTGCTTCGCAATGCGGCATGGGCGCACTCAGCGTTCCAGCCCCCTCTGCCGCCCTAACTGCCACGACACCGACCCGCCCTGCACGATGCCCATAACCTCGCGGCCGAGTTGGCGGTCGATGATCGGCCGCCACGGGACAAGGGTGAACTCATGGGATTTCTCGACCACGGCGAACTTGCCGCTCGATAGATGCACGGTTCCGGTAAACTTGCCGCTGACGCTCTCGCCGTCCGTGGCGGCGCGGAACGGCAGGCCCTTACTCAAAGCCATATCCGATCCGACGCCGGCTACCTCGCGCTCCCGCAGGATGGCGAGAAGGTTGCGCCGGTAGAAGACGCGGCTGTCCCGGCTGCGGGTGGCGTCGCCCTGTTCGATATGGTGCTCGCGGCGCTGGTCCATGGCTTCGCGGACTTGTTGCCCGAAGCCGGTTGGCGCAAGGTCGGCCGTCTCGCCGTGGATCAGCCGCCGGTCCAGCCAGGTCGCGCCGTCCGATCCGATCTGTTTGTTCAGATCGACCGGGGAAAGGACGCGAACGCTGGCCTGACTGTCTCGGCCGGCGTCATGGGCGGCGGCACGGCTGACCAGATCATCGGGGATGCGCCATTGGTCGGCGTCGATCCGCTCGACGATACCGGCCCGGCGTAGCGCCTCCAGCCGGCGCACATGGGCATCGACATAGCCCTCATAGTCGCCGCCTGGAACGCGGCACGTATAGGAAGAATAAACGCCCTTTTCACCCAAGTCCAACAGCTTTGGACCGCAGTTGACTCTTTCGACACCCCTGCGATGCAACCCAATCCGGCTGACGGGGAGCCAGCAACGCTGAAAATTTAC
>NZ_VOYR01000033.1:0-2631 GCF_013420185.1 Acinetobacter sp. YH01025
GAAGACCCTATAGTGATCAAGCAGATCCTTGATCACCTGAAGCACAAAGCCGAAACCAGCGGGACCAGGGCGTTACCCGAAAGCCGGGCGCCACCGGCTGAGCTGCTCCTGGGTCTGTTTGACTGACCCGTCCCAAACGATTCCGATCACGATGCTGCGGTAATTCAGCCGCGGCAGGGATGCGTTATGCCGGCGGCTTGGGTTGGCCCCGGCTGTCGGGAAAAACGGGTAAATTTTCGGCGGGATCGATGGCTACACGGGCCGGATTCAGAATCACCCACTGGCAAAGCAGGCCGTCATTCGCGGTCTACAGTGGCTGGACTTGGAGAAAAACGGCGTTTATTCTTCCTATACTCACAATCACTAAAAAATCTTGCGCATTGATTTTCAGTTCTATGTCTTTTAGGGCTTGTACTTTTCCGTCGTAAACCTTGTTTATTTTCTTAAAGGTTACGCTTGCCATCGGCTAATACTTTTTGCTCCTGTCACGATGTAGTTTGTCGAGTTTTGCCTGCTCGGCAATCAATCGGCTATATGCGCCTATAACCAATTTCTTTTTTTCTGGCGAAACCATTTTAGAGTATACATCAAACATGGCAAGCCATTGTTTGTATGTCCATTCCGAAATAAACGCCTCCTCGTGAAGATCGATTTGCTTTCGTATCCGCTTTTGTTGTTCGTATGAAAAAACTTTTTTTGTTTTTTCCTTAAAAAATCTGCCTGGCGCGGAATATACAAAAGCCAAGAAATCCCAGTAGTCGATTAGCGGCAATTTTTTTATGTCGCAGTATTCTTTTTTGTGAAAGTTCACAAAAAATATTGATACATTCGGGCTTGGCGAAAAGTCCGCTTTATCAAAGTTGTGAATGACTTTGATTTCGTAAATCGGCTTAAAAAGTAGCGACTTAAATCCATCTTGGCACAAAGGCTCACCTGCGTACTTATATACCGCCTCTTGTTGCATGACGAGATATAAATCCTCGGGCGTCCTTCCCGTCGTCAAAAGTTTGCTCAAAATATCCGCAGTCATGTTGAATGGTATGTTAGAAAAAACTTTGTACGGCTCGCTCGGCAAATCTACTGTTAGAAAGTCCCTGTTCAGCAGAACTAAATCCTCGTGCCCCTTTAATTGCTCAAGCAATCGCCTGTACAATTCCGCGTCGTACTCTATCGCAACAACTTGTCTACAGCGTCCAAGTAAGGCTCGAGTGATAATTCCTTTGCCGGGTCCGATTTCATAAACCAAATCATCGCAAGTTATATTGCTAAGTCCGACTAGTTTATTTACTAGTTGGGCATTGTGTAAAAAATTTTGAGAGTCTTTTATGTTGCGTTCCAATAGCCTACTCCTTTACCCGTGTGGCTATTTGATTTTTTGTTGCCGTTGGGTGTATCGTTATTGGTAAACTCGTATTTTTCATAGAGTTGCGTACTCTAATTCTATACAAGGCAATACTTAATATATTTTAGCATATATTTTAGCAAATATATTAGGAAAACACAATACATTTTAGAGTGGTTTCGAAAATAGTTAAATAAAAATGACTTGTAAAGGATATTCCCCGCAAAGGTTCAGTTCTGCCGTGCTGAAAAATTGCTTATTCGTAAAAGAATAGGCAGCTTTCTTTTTTGTTCGCCCCTTTTATTTCATAGAGTACTCAACTCTATTTACAATAGAGTGGGAGTGACTGGCACTCACAGGCAATGTCTGGCACTGGCTGGCATCACAGCTGAGACTTCAATATCTCGCAGCTGAGCGATAAACTGTATAAAAACACAGTATCGCAAGGATGCGGATCATGCCCCAAGTGGCGGCCAGGATGGCCAGCCGGGACGAGAACACTGGTCGTTACCAGCGTCACCGGCCCGAGCAAACCCTGCTCTATCGGATCGTCGAAGAATACTACCCGACGTTCGCTGCCCATTTGGCGGCGCAGGGCAGGGAACTGCCCGGCTATGTGCAACGCGAGTTTGACGACTACCTCAAATGCGGCCGTCTCGAACACGGCTTTCTGCGGGTGCGTTGTGAGTCGTGTCACGCTGAGCACCTGGTTGCGTTCAGCTGCAAACGTCGGGGCTTCTGTCCTAGTTGTGGCGCACGGCGTATGGCCGAAAGCGCCGCGCTACTGGTCGATGAGGTTCTGCCCGTACAGCCCATGCGCCAATGGGTACTCAGCTTTCCCTTTCAATTGCGCTTTCTGTTCGCCAGCCGGCCGGAGGTCATGGGCCGGGTGTTGGGCATCGTTTACCGCGTCATCGCCACGCATCTGGTCAAGAAAGCGGGCTATACCCACCAAGCGGCCAAGACCGGTGCCGTCACCCTGATCCAGCGCTTCGGCAGTGCACTGAACCTCAACATTCACTTTCACATGCTGTTCCTCGATGGCGTGTACGTTGAGCGTCCCAATGGAACAGCCCGGTTCCTCTGGGTCAGGGCGCCGACCAGCGCCGAACTCACCCAACTGGCGCACACCATCGCCCATCGGGTCGGCCGCTATTTGGAGCGGCAAGGCCTGCTGGAACGGGATGTCGAAAACAGCTATCTGGCCTCGGATGCGGTGGATGACGACCCGATGACACCCCTGCTGGGGCACTCGATCACTTACCGTATCGCTGTCGGTTCACAGGCGG
>NZ_VOYR01000034.1:0-2400 GCF_013420185.1 Acinetobacter sp. YH01025
TTTGAAATCTTTTTTAGAGGATTAATTGCTACTTTTGGGATTTCAGATAGTCATAAAACTGAATCTGCTGTTTGGGGTCTTTTAGCATGATGCGAAGCCGTTGCATGAAATCATCAGGTGATTCACTTTCTTGTTTCAAATAGTTGAATTTTTTATCTCTGGACATGCCGTAAGAAATTCGGTTGATCTGCATGTTTGAAAAATCTAAAAACTTAGGTTCATCGACCTGTTTGATTGGTGCAGATTGGATTTTCTTAGAACCAAAGCCGAGCTGTTCCAGTAGCGGGTAAAACATTCTGAATTTTTTTGGCTCTAAAAGCATGTCGGCAAGGCGTTTCGTAAAGTCTTCGGCTGACTCTCCGATCTCTGCATATTCGCTACCAACTTCGGGCAGTTCAGATAATTTATGTGCGAACAAATGCCGTTGTGCATCGGTCATTTCAACAAAAAAATCGGGTGTGTTTGGATCTCGTTTAGGGTCGATTTTTTGTTGTTTTTTGGGCTGTATCTTCTGTTTAAATCGGAATGAGAAACCAATAATATTACGCCCTCTTTTGTGCTGTTCTTCTTTGACAGTAATATCCGTATTTTCATTGATTTGCTTTAATGATGGTTCTAAAACACGCTTTTTAAAGTCGTGCATTCGGTGATATTCACTTTCCAGTACACCCAATCTTTTTCTGAACTCATTTAGCTCAATAATTGGTGTTTTTCCACTACTACGCCAAGCAATCAAAAGTTCATAAAGCCTAATGGAATAGCCAGTGGAAAGCCCTTTTACTTGTTCTAATTCATAGCTTGTAAATTGTTTTTCTAGTCGAGTTATTAAGGGAATAATTGCAGGTGAAAAAATTAACTCCACAGATGCCGTTTTTTCGATGTATGCAATTTGAGAAACCCAACGTGAGGTAATATGAGCTATTCCTTTTCCTCTTTGTTCTTGGTAACTGAATTGACGAGCGAACAAGTCTTTACAGGCTTCTTTTAGTGCTTGATAAGCACCATTTTTCAATACATCAAAGTGGTTGATATAGCTCTCTGCATGAATGGTCAATGGGTCATTCGCATTAATACCTCTGCCACTTTCACGGGCTTCAATGATTGCTAAAAGAATCAACCGTTGTTCTACTAGGTCAAGATTGTAGCTGGCATTAATTAAAGCGTTATCTTTCACAATTAAATCTTTCATATAGCGTCTTATTTTATTATGTCGTCTTATTGATGCTAGGGGAATCCCTGCCGATAGTCAATAAGACGACATTTTTTAATTTGTCGCATTTTGCAAACTAAGTGTAGGCATATTGAAATTAAATTCTGCAAGGTAAGTGTCAATAAAGCGACATATTTAATTCTGTCTTTCAAAGCACACTAAGTGTCGTCTTATTGAGAATTTCTAGCACACTAAGTGTCGTCTTTTAGCACACTAAGTGTCGTCTTATGTCCTCTGAAACGCACGTATATCAATGCTTTCAGGCTGCCTAAAAGCATTTAAAAGCTTTTTTATTATTAAAAGCCCAAAAAAATCAAAAACGGTGTTTAAAACTGCCCTATGTTTTCGCTTCGCTCAAACTCTATTGAATCTCGCTGCGCTCGATTCCTGGGGGCAGTTTTTTCAAAGACCGGCTAGGACGCTAAAAACAAGAATGGATTCGCTTCGCTCATAAAGCTTTATGCTCGCTTCGCTCGTCATGGAGCCAATGGCTACAGTCGCTTTGCTCTGTAAATCTCGTTATGAGGCAATAGGGAGCTTGTAATCAGGGAAAAGGCAGGGGCGAAATTTTTATAACGCACAGTCGCTCGTAGACACTCGCTCGGCTACTTGATCAATTTGTTTAGTTGTTCTTCAAAATCTTGCTTGTTTAAATCACCTGAAACGTACTGATCATAAAGTTTTTGATGATCTTCAGTGATTTCTAAATCGTAATATTCTCGATCTGATTTCTTTAAAAACACCTCTGACAAACGCTTATTTTTTTCAGCATCACTCAATTTCATGGTCTAAATGCTCCTATTTTGCGTTTATTGGCGTTTTTAGCCCTGTTTAGCTAGATTTCCCTGTTTTTGAGAAAAGAGCGCTTAAATGCGATTCTAGGCGGTTTTTCGCCATGTGTGAAAATCTGATATTTCAAAACTTGCCGATCGGCAAGTTTTAGCGGTTTGGGGATTTATCATTTTCCGACAGCAGGAGGGAATGCACGCTTCCGCGTTTCTCTCCGAGAAACAAAAAACCGACCTCTGAAAAAGATAAAAATAAGCCCCAAAAGTTGGGGCGTTTTGAAATCTTTTTTAGAGGATTAATTGCTACTTTTGGGATTTCAGATAGTCATAAAACTGAATCTGCTGTTTGGGGTCTTTTAGCATGATGCGAAGCCGTTGCATGAAATCATCAGGTGATTCACT
>NZ_VOYR01000035.1:0-1927 GCF_013420185.1 Acinetobacter sp. YH01025
ATCTGACCATCCGCAGAGAGATGCACATCTTGCTGACTACTTAAGGCAATAGAGTTTGGTGCAGCCAATACCATGATCGCAGACTTAAAGGCATCTGCTTTGGCAGGGTCGTCATTGGCCAGTGTTTCAATAAAAGACTGGAGATTTTCTAAAACCTCTAAAGGATCGGTCTGCTGATTCTTGGCCACTTCACTTAGGGCAGTACTGTTGTTTAAGCTGCTTTCTAGCTGGCTCTTGGCTTCACTGGCATCGAGATGATTGCCTTCGGCCTGTGCCTGTGGATGGGTGGAAATCAGCAAGCCTTCTCCAGCACGTACTGCACCCCACTGATCGGTTCTCAGTTCAAAACCTTCACCACGGCCATCACTTTCAGCGCTGGCTTTGGGATGGCTCAAGTTCCCCAGGTTCAGTTGGGTCGCACCATGGCTGCTTTGCAGCTGGGCAGAGATCTGCTTCGAAGTATCATCAAAGCGCAGCTGGTTAAAACCACTGCCTTCAATTTCCTGTGAGCGGATCCCGCTGAGTTTTTTGGTGTCGGGTAGTTGGCCTTGTTGGTCGAATTGGGTTGGCGAGCGTTCTGCTTCATGTAAACGACCAACCACGAAAGGCCGGTCGATGTTACCGTCAAAGAAGTCGATCACCACAATTTCATTAATCCGTGGCAGGAAACGTGCCCCGTAGCCTTCTCCGGCCCAAGGCGTCAGTACATCGACCCAGGCGGAATCGGTGTCATTGTCATTACTGCCGGCCCCACCATCATGCTGATGGTCATCACTGCGGGTAAACAGGAAGCGGACTTTAATCCGTCCCCATTCATCGACATGGATGCTTTCGCCAGCAGGACCGACCACCCGAGCACGCTGCGGATGGGCTGCTGGTCGGTGCTGTAGTGGATGGTATTCCGGGACGGTGCGGATGTTGCGACGTTGCAGGGTTAAGGTATTGCCTTGACGTTCATCCGGGTGTTGTTCGTGTTGAAAACTAAAATGGCTATGCCAGTGGCTCTGGCTGAGTAGTTGGTTAATCTGCTGATTGAGGTCTTTAGGTAAGTTGTTCTGGTTATAGAACTGTTTGCCGGTAATTAGAAATTCTTTGTCGGCTGCGCTGTGCTGGTCAATTTCCGGATGTTCATTCAGTTCAAACCAGTAGCCAACCTGGGCATCACGGACGGTGGAATGGGCGCTGAAGTATTTGGATTGCAGGTCGTTGTAGTGACTGAGGTTCTGGTTCAGTTTATCCAGCTGGTTATTAGAGGATGCGGTGGCCTGGTCTTCGCCATTTAAATCCTGCATCCAGGCCGGGCTGATCTGCCAGGCTTGTTCCAGACTTAAGCTGGCATTGTCCTGATTATGGCTATGCTGGTGTTTGCTTTGTACGGAACCGGCACCTTCTTCCTGACTCAGGCTATCCGACTGCCAGCGTTGTAGATGTACGGCAGTCGGTTGCAGGCTGCGCTGGGCAATCAACTGGGTGATGCTGTCCAGTTGTTCGGTGGCACTGGAGCGATGAAAACGAATGCTGCGGCGGTTTAAGGCACTGTACTGGCTGTTGTCATCAATCAGGCGCAGTTTCTGGGCCTGTATCGGGCTGCTGGAATGTACGACCTGTAACTGGGCTTCATCAATCAGCCAGTTAATCCCTTCACTACGCCAGAGCCGGGTCAAAAAGTCATAGTCGGTTTCATTGGACTGCATGATAAAAGGACGCACATCCAGTTCCTGGGTCAGTCCGGTTAAGTCCAGAGTCAGGCTGGCAGCAAAGAGCGGGCTTTTGTTCTGCCATTCTTTAAATAAGATCTCGCTGACCTCACGCACGCTTTTATTCATAAACACACGGCTGTTACGGCGTTTATGCCAGAGTGCGGTTGGATCTTCTAGCGTAAGTTTATAGAGGGTGAGAGAGCCATCACTCTGGCCTTGCGCGGCTG
>NZ_VOYR01000036.1:0-1215 GCF_013420185.1 Acinetobacter sp. YH01025
CCTTGATCGACACGGTTTAAACCACGCTGTAAAACGCTCTCTTTCTGCTGTTTCTGTTGGTCAAGCTGTTGGGCGTTCTGCTGTTTCACATTGTCATTAAAACGGCTGATTTCAGTGTCTATGCCTTGTCTGCGTAATTGGGTGACTTTAGTGCCTTCATGGATGGTGGCTTGTAGTCCGTTATTCTGATCGGCATAGCTGCGGTGGTCTATTTTTTCCTGAAAGCCTGCTCGTTCTAATGCGTGATTGGCTAAATTTGCCCACGTTTCCCGAATCTGTTTAATTTCGTCTTGGGTTGTCCCCATACCAAGGCTTTTTCGTTTGGCGTTACTGAGTTCAATATCGGTTTTGGTGGTCAGAGTGAGTTTATTGTCTGCATTCAATTCGGCTTTTCGGGTTGTGAGCATGATATGGGCGTGATGGTTTTTATCATTACCGCCTTTACTCGGTTCATGGATGGCTAAATCTGCGATTACGTCATAGCGATCAACTAAGGACCTGGCAAAGTCTTTTGCCAAGTCCTTACGTTGATCAGCGTCTAATTCATCGGGTAGGGCGATTACCCATTCTCTAGCGGTTCGGGCATCTTTGCGGTTTTCGGACTGTTCTGCCAAGTTCCAAAGGTCATTACGGTCAATTTCAATATCGAGATTCGAGATAATTTCTGAATGGGCGACACCATCTTTTCTTGTAAAGTCATGGGTCAGCCCTGTGCGTTCATCTTTGAGCTTTTCACCTGCACGATAAGCCATAGATGCAACAGCAGTTCTGCCTGAACTTCGATTAACTGTTTTGGTCGAGCAATGATAAATCGCCATCGCTTAACACTTCCGACTAGCAGGGACGTAATAACCGCATTTTTCACATTCTCTTTTTAGGTTCTGAACTTCTCTTTCTTCTGCATGTTGTGCCATCTGTTCAGGCATCTTATAAGTGCATTCGTGTCCGCAATTTGGACAAAGGTAAAGGTGAGTTTCTCTAAAATTATACCGATACATTTTTATTTACCTTTTGCTTTTTTAAATTGCGTAGCAATTTTTTGGGGTTAAGGGGATTCCCCTTACGCAAACTTTGACTTGGATGAAATCCAAGTCGTAAGTGCGCATTTCATGAAAAACACGATAGCATATTACCCGCTTGAATTTCAATTCATAGGGTCTTATGCTTGAGTGGTTTTCTATATTCCGAAATTAATCGTTATGACTAAATCTGCTG
>NZ_VOYR01000037.1:0-1197 GCF_013420185.1 Acinetobacter sp. YH01025
CAGCAGATTTAGTCATAACGATTAATTTCGGAATATAGAAAACCACTCAAGCATAAGACCCTATGAATTGAAATTCAAGCGGGTAATATGCTATCGTGTTTTTCATGAAATGCGCACTTACGACTTGAATTTCATTCAAGTCAAAAGATGCGTAAGGGGGACACCCCTTAACCCCAAAAGCAAAAGCAAGAGCGGTAAAGCAAATGAAGAAATACAATATTGATGAACAGCATATTTTTATATGCTCAAACTGTGGGAATGAATTTTTATACAAATTACCTAAAATTCTTATAGAGCAAATGAATGGAGTATCCATTCAAACTATTAGAAAAGAATGCCCGAAATGTAATCAATACGTGGATGCCACAAGGAAAATTTAATGGCGATTTACCACTGTACAACCAAAACCGTTAACCGCAGTTCGGGAAGAACTGCCGTTGCATCTATGGCTTATCGTGCAGGGGAAAAACTAGAAGATAAACGTACAGGGCTGACGCATGACTTTACGAGAAAGGATGGAGTCGCCCATACCGAAATTGTGTCTAATCTCAATATTGAAATTGACCGCAGCCAACTTTGGAACTTGGCGGAACAGTCCGAAAACCGCAAAGATGCCCGAACCGCCAGAGAGTGGGTAATCGCCCTACCCGATGAATTAGACGCAGATCAACGTAAGGACTTGGCAAAAGCCTTTGCCACGGCCTTAGTTGATCGCTATGGCGTGATTGCAGACTTAGCCATCCACGAACCCAGCAAAGGCGGAAATGATAAGAACCATCACGCCCATATCATGCTTACCACCCGAAAGGCGGAATTAGACCCTGAAAACAATCTGACTCTGACCACAAAGGCAGAAATTGAACTCAGCAACGCCAAACGAAAAAGCCTTGGTATGGGTACAACCCAAGACGAAATTAAACAGATTCGGGAAACGTGGGCAAACCTTGCCAATCGTGCTTTGGAACGAGCAGGCATACAGGAAAAAATAGATCACCGCAGCTATGCCGATCAGAATAACGGACTACAAGCCACCATCCATGAAGGCACTAAAGTCACCCAATTACGCAGAAAAGGCATAGACACTGAAATCAGCCGTTTTAATGACAATGTGAAACAGCAGAACGCCCAACAGCTTGACCAACAGAAACAGCAGAAAGAGAGCGTTTTACAGCGTGGTTTAAACCGTGTCGATCAAGG
>NZ_VOYR01000038.1:0-1182 GCF_013420185.1 Acinetobacter sp. YH01025
TCTCTGTACACGACAAATTTCACAGAACCCTTATCCTATCAGGATTCTGCTTTCTTAAAATTGCCAAAATTTCCTTAAACTCTTCTTTTTTCCCAAAACCAATTAAACGCTGAATCGCCATTTGAACATAGTCTAAACCATAGCGAAATAAACTCATTGAGAGTCGTCCATGCTTCTTTATTTTTATCGCTTTTTTTTGATTATGTTGCCATTCACCCGTTAAGTAACACCAACAGAAGCTTATAGCTAACACCGCAATCAATTTTTTCACTCGTCTAGGGTCTGTCAAGCGCGTATTTTCAAGATTAAACCCGCGTCCTTTGAGACAACTGAATAAGGTTTCAATTTCCCAGCGTAATGCATAATCCTGAATAGCATTGGCATTAAACTGAGGAGAAACGACGAGTAAAAGCTCTCCATTTTCTAACTGTAGTGCACTTATATATAGTTTCACCCGACCAACCAAAATCCGTCGTTTACGACATTCAATTTGACCAACTTTAAGATGGCGAAATAAATCACTAATTTTATGATTCTTTCCTAAATGATTGGTGACAATGAAGTTTTTTTAACACGAATGCAGAAGTTGATGTCTTGTTCAATTAACCATGTAAACCACTGCTCACCGATAAACTCTCTGTCTGCGAACACATTCACAATACGGTCTTTACCAAAAATGGCTATAAAGCGTTGAATCAAAGCAATACGCTCTTTCGTATCTGAATTTCCACGTTTATTAAGCAATGTCCAAAGGATAGGTATCGCTATTCCACGATAAACGATTGCGAGCATCAGGATATTAATATTTCGTTTTCCCCATTTCCAATTGGTTCTATCTAAAGTCAGTTGCACTTGGTCGAATGAAAACATATTGAAAATCAACTGAGAAATTTGACGATAATCAAAATACTGACCTGCAAAGAAGCGCTGCATACGTCGATAAAATGATTGTGGTAAACACTTGATGGGCAAGGCTTTAGATGCAGAAGAAAGATTACATGTTTGCTTTAAAATAATCACAAGCATGATGAGCGCAAAGCACTTTAAATGTGACTTGTTCCATTTTAGAGATTTGTTTAAGATAAGATATAACTCATTGAGATGTGTCATAGTATTCGTCGTTAGAAAACAATTATTGTGACATTATTTCAATGAGTTATCTATTTTTGTCGTGTACAGAGA